>NZ_CP131023.1:0-5577 GCF_035187685.1 Phytoplasma sp.
TTTTTAATATCACACAAAAAAGAGTTTGAAGAATTAAAAACACCTTCTATAAGGCCTCAAACATCAAAAATTAGAGCTATTAGGACCACTAACAAGGATAACCATTGCATTGGGTCTCGGCCATTTTTAACGCCGCCGATTTTGGCCCAAAAACAGGTGTTTTTTAATAAGGTAGCTAAATTTTATCATGAATCTCTTTTAAATAATTCTAATATGTTAAATTATTTGATGTCAAAAAGAAAAATAACATTAGAAACAATACAAACATTTAAAATTGGTTATAGTGATAAAAATAATAATAAATTATTAAAATTATTTCGAGAAGAGAATAAAGAACATTTATTATTATTTGATTTAATAAAATATAATCAAAAACAAAATTTTTATTATGATAGTTTAACTGATGGTTTTGTTTTACCTGTGTTTCATCATGAAACAAGTGATATTAAACATTTATATAAATATAATTATCAAGCAATAACGCCTTTTAATCCTAAATATAAAGCTTTAATTAATCAAAATCCAGATAGTATTTTTTATTATCCATACGGTTTTTTTCAAGCACAACAAACTATTTTAGAGACCCAAACAATGATTATTCATGAAGGGTTCTTTGATGTTATTAGTTGTCATCAAAACGATATTAAAAACGTTGTCGGTTTAATAACTATTAAAAGTTATTTATCAAAATCAATGGTTGATTTCTTAAAAACTAATCATATCACAGTTATCATTGGTTTAGATGATGATGAAAGTGGTTTAATTAATAGTTTACGTTTAAAACAACAATTAGATAACGAAAACATACCTAATATCATTAAACAAATTCCTAGTCATTATCCGTTTAAAGATGCAGACGATTTATTAAGAAATGATAACAGTAATCTTTACAAAAAAATTTATTGTTAAATTATGAAAAAGTTTTTATATAATAAAAACATAATCAAACCAAAAGCCAAAAATAACAAATTATTAATAATATAATTTTATTTAAAGTTATATTATTAATAAAAAAGAACTCTACAGACAATTAAAAAAAGGCTTTTGGTTGGTTTGTAGAGTTCTTTTTTTGTTATATAAACAAAAAAAACTCAAAAAAAAAGTCTATATATTACTGTAACTTTCCCGAGCGAAAGTAATATATAGACAAATCATTAGAGGAGTTAATAATAAAAAAATGCAAAATATTTTTAATCATTTAGATTTAGAACAAATTATAGAATTTTTTAAAAATGCATACAATGTTATTATAACATTCGGAATCGATATATATGATAAATTAACAGGCATCAGAAACATTAAAGGTTTATCGATAGAAAGCATGCAAACGATATTTCAATTCTTATTGGGCTTAATTTATCTTTTAGTAATCGGAACAGTTTTATTATATTCAAGCATTGCTTTTAGTTTCCTAAAAACAATAATAAAAATAATTTACAAAATAATTAATTATATTCTTATTAAACCATTAGTCTTTTTAGTTAAAATATTTATTAAGGGTTTAATAAGAATGATTTCGAATACTAAAGTAACAACCAATGAAAAGACGCCAAACCTAGATGTAAATAAAGAATTATTAATGTTAAGATTACAAAACGGGAAATTAAAAAAACAAATAGAAAGAAGTAAAATTAATGAATTTAAAACCACAAAAAAATAAAATCTTTATTAGTATTATTTTGATTTTTTTATTAATCATTATGCTTCTGACTTCATACATTCTTATTTCTATGAAACATATTGAAGATAATAGAAAAGATATTGAAATAAATAACGAAACTATTTCTGACAATATACAAATAGTTGAGAAGAAAATACCTGTTACTTTACCATGTCCTAATTGTGTTGTTAATAAAAAAATAAAAGAACTTTTTCAACAAATAGAAAAAATACAAGCATCAAAAGAAATTACAAATACTGAAAAACAAAAACAAATAAACCAAATTCAAGAAGAAATAATAGAAAATAATTTTAAAACAAAATTTCATCATTATATTGTTCCTGATAGCGAATTTGAATCAAAATATTATGATTTAAAAAACATTACATGGGAACTTTTTATAAATAATCCTGAAAAAGCTACATTAATGCATAAATTTATTAAAAAATTAAATCCTGAATATAAAGGTTGGATTTGTTCTAATCCTTCATTTAACGAAAACAATGATAAAGTTCGAATTATGACTGAAGTAAAACATCCACCTTGCGATTTAGTAGGTATATATTTTGATAAAGGTAAACGTTTTAACGGAGATGATACTGATTTAGATTGGGATAAATATACTTATGATGAAGTAATAAAAGCAACTAGCGGCGCCGAAAACGTATATATATTTTGGCGAACACGAGAAATGGCAAATAAATTTATACAAAAAGTATTAAATACACAAAAATTCATAGATCCAAACAAACGCGAATTAAATGGTTTTCTTTGTCCTTCTAATGCTAAATTGTTAACAGAACAAGACATTGAAAACTTATAATGAACCAAACAAATATTAAATTAAAAATAAATAATTATAAATTATGGTCAATGATAGCTATTTTAAAATATTTATTATGGCTTGTGATATCTATTTTGTGGGCCATCTTATTATTCTTATTAGGATTATTAATAAAATTTTGGCAAAATCCTAGTGTAACAACTATCGAAAAACAAACAACAAAACAAAAACAAACTTATACTAACAAAGTATTTGCATCTCAAAAACAAACAGTTGTAAATTTACAAAAAACATATAATGAAAATTATGAACAATTATTAATAACTGAAAAATTAAAACAAGAAAACAAAATATTAACAAAACTACACGTTCAATTAGTAAAATTATTTAAATTTAATATTGATAAAAAACTAGAAAATTTAAATAACGAAGAATTACCATATCAAGAAAAATTAAAAGAAACATCAGAAAATTTGAAAAAAATTATAGAAAACAAACCAGAAGATAAACATAATGATAATGAAGACGATGAAGAAGAATTTAATAAAAAATTAAAAATAGGTTTAGGTTTAACAGGAATTGGTTTACTGATTGGAGCTGGCATTTTAATGAGCGGTGGAAGTGCAACTACTTTATTACCGATGTTAGCAGTAGGATTATAAATTTTTAAAATAAATCAATATAAATAAATATAATATTTATGACCAATGTATTTCTCAAGTCAGTCAAAAGACTTTTGGAATGCATTGGTCTTTTTTGTTTCAAAAAGAAAAAAAAAGAGCACGAGGAAAATTATAAATTTTTTATCTATAAAAAAAAAAAAAAAAACGAAGGGGGGCGGGGGGCAGTACATATTTATGCCCAATAAATCATATCGTGCAATTAAAAAATGCACCCCACTGCACCCCACTGCACCCCATGAATTTTAAAACAATGGGGGGCAGTAAAATATATGAATTTTAGGTAATAAATGTATAAATGCACCCCGCCCCACTTGATTTATTGTTTTTTTACTTTTATAGTTTTTAAAAATAAATCCGCTTGCTTTTTTTTTTTTTTTAATTATTATGATAAAATTTAAAAGTCAAGAAGATACGTAGTTTAACAAAATGGCGTTTGAGAAAACTAAATTTTTCTTGACATTTTTTTATTAATATGTTATTATTTTGTTGAACGCCATTTTAAATTATGTAATTTTAGTTTTCTCATTTTATAAAAATATTTTTACTTTCTAATTAATTTTTTTTTATATAGAAACAAAGTTCAAAAGGTTTGTGTATGCGTGGTAGTGTCTCTACCTTTTGGGTTGTTTGTTTGTGTGTAAAAATTAATTAACACATATTAGAAAGAGACACTACCAATGAAAGAAATAAAAACTAGAATTCGATATAAAAATCTTTTAATCGAATTACCAGGTTTAAGTCATGATTTGGATAGACTTAAACCTTTTTTTATTAATCAATTTCAAGTTGGTTTATATAAAATTAAATATTTATTAATTGTTGAAATTAAAGATGAATCTAAAATACAGGTTTTATTAATATTAGATAAAAAACCTGATTGGAGAAATTCTGAACGTTTTAATTTTGATAATTTTATTGCTAATGTTACAAATTGTATTTCTCCTCAGTCTTTTATTTATGAAATTAAAGATGATAAAAAAAAATATAATATTTTATTTGAATTAGGTTCATTTGATAATAAACGAGAAGTGTCACAAGAAACAATAAAAGAACAAGAAGAAAGTTTTCATGATTTTATTACTAAATTAAGAGAAAGATTTAATTTGGATAAAAAATTAACTACTCAAAATATGCGTCAAGAAATATATAATTTTTTAGATGAGACTCGAAATAAAATTCGTTATGATGGTATTACTAAAATAGAAAAAAATATTAATACATATTTTATACGTACTATTGATCCGTTGGCTAAGTTAAAAAAGCTTTATCCATTAACAAGTTATGATTTAGATAATGAAGATGTTAAAAATATTATTACTTTAGTAAGAGAACAATATTTAACTTTAAAAGATAAAGGTAGATGTCAAACAATTATTATTGAAGGCGATACAAAGATTGGTAAATCTAAACTGATAATTGCTTTAATGATTGCTGATCAAATTAAATTTAATTATGCTAAAACTAATTTTGGTTTTGAACCGTTGAATTATAGTGATGATGATGATGTTTATATTGATATTTATGATGAGTTTAATATGTATAAAGTTCGAAGTCATCAATGTATCGAGGCTGTTATTGGTTGTAATTTAGAAGGTTTTACCGTTGGAAAAGAAACTATGGCGAAATTTAAAGAAGAACGTAAATTATGGAATAATAAACTAGCTATTTTTTTATGTAATCCGCATAATTCTTTTAAAACTTGGGTTAATAAGACTCAAGATGAAAATTTACAAAATTACATTTATCAAAATACTATTTTTTATAAAATAAATAGTAATAAACCTTTATACAAACCTGATCCTAAAGAAATTATAAAAGCAGCTGAAAATTTATTTGGTTCAGATAAAATAGAAATGATTGAGTCTCAAAATAAAGAACTGCCAGAGAGTCTAAAATGAAATTACAGGGTGTTCCAAAAAAATGAACTGTAAGAGAGTCTCGTTTTGTTTTAACAAAATTATTTAAATAAAAAAAGGAATTAAAAAGATGGAATCAAAAAAAATAAATTATTGTGACGATGGTAAAACTATTAAATCTATTTGTGAATACGATCTTCAAACAGGAAATAAAATTGAATTAACTTATTATCGTTCTGATGGTAAAAGGCTTCAAGCCATTTATAATTTTGATTCACAAACAGGTAAATTAATAAAATTAACTAGATATTGTAAAGATGGTAAAACAATTAGCAAAATCAAAAATTATGAATTATGATTAATAAATTAGAATATATTAAAGAGATTAATATTTTAAAATATTTAAAATATCTTAATATTAGTTCTGATAATTTTCGTTTTAATTGTTTATTTCACGAAAGCCAAAGCAAAAAATCAATGACTATTAATAACCAAAATAAATGTTATTGTTGGTCTTGTGATAAGGCTTTTGATATTATCGATATTTATCAAAAAATAAAAAATGTTGATTTCGAAACAGCTCTTAATGATTTG